>NZ_NEIR01000039.1:0-1339 GCF_002112825.1 Pseudomonas sp. B5(2017) | reverse complement strand
GACCACCGTCACCGACAATCCGGCGACTCCGGATGTCACCACGCTCACCCTGACCGCGACGGACACCGTGGCCGAAGGCGGCAAGATCACCTACACCGCTACCTTGACCAACAAGGCCGGTACCGACCTGGTGATCAAACTGAGCAACGGTGAAACCATCACCATCGCCGCTGGCTCGAAGGAAGCGTCGATCACCATCGATGCCCCAAGCGACGACGTGTACCTCGATGCCGAAAACCTGAGCGTGACCGTTACCGGCACCACCGGTGGTGACTTCGAGAAACTGGACGTCAGCAGTACTGCGGCCGTGACCAAGGTGACCGATACCATCGACACCACCACCGTGACCCTGACCGCCACACAAAGTGTGGTCGAGGGCGGCGTGGTGACCTACACCGCGTCGGTCAACCACAAGGTCACCGGTTCCGATCTGGTAGTGAAGTTGGCCAACGGCCAGACCATCACCATCCCGGTGGGCGAGTCGTCGGCTTCGGTACCGTTCACTGCACCGAACAACGTGCACAACACCAACCTGGATCTGACCAACAAGATCACCAATATCTCGGGCGGCAACTACGAGAAGACCGTGGCGGTTGGTGAACCGGTGACCACGGTCACCGACAACCCGGCGACTCCGGACGTCACCACGCTCACCCTGACCGCGACGGACACCGTGGCCGAAGGCGGCAAGATCACCTACACCGCCACCTTGACCAACAAGGCCGGTACCGACCTGGTGATCAAACTGAGCAACGGTGAAACCATCACCATCGCCGCTGGC
Source organism: Pseudomonas sp. B5(2017) (assembly GCF_002112825.1). Taxonomy (NCBI): domain Bacteria; kingdom Pseudomonadati; phylum Pseudomonadota; class Gammaproteobacteria; order Pseudomonadales; family Pseudomonadaceae; genus Pseudomonas; species Pseudomonas sp. B5(2017). The sequence goes on along the minus strand of NZ_NEIR01000039.1, from coordinate 558 downwards.
TCGAAGGAAGCGTCGATCACCGTCGATGCCCCAAGCGACGACGTCTACGTCGATGCCGAAGACCTGAGCGTGACCGTCACCGGCACCACCGGTGGTGACTTCGAGAAGCTGGACGTCAGCAGTACTGCGGCTGTGACCAAGGTCACTGACACCATCGACACCACTACCGTCACCCTGACCGCCACGCAAAGCGTGCTCGAGGGTGGCGTGGTGACCTACACCGCATCGGTCAACCACAAGGTCACCGGTTCCGATCTGGTAGTGAAGTTGGCCAACGGCCAGACCATTACCATTCCGGTGGGCGAGTCGTCGGCTTCGGTACCGTTCACTGCGCCGAACAACGTCCACAACACCAACCTGGACCTGACCAACAAGATCACCGACATCTCGGGCGGCAATTACGAGAAGACCGTGGCGGTTGGCGAGCCAGTGACGACGGTCACTGACAACCCGGCCATGCCAGATGTAACGAACCTGAGCCTCAGCGCCACCAGCACTGTCGCTGAAGGCGGCAAGATCACCTACACCGCCACCTTGACCAACAAGGCTGGTACCGAC
>NZ_NEIR01000038.1:0-1428 GCF_002112825.1 Pseudomonas sp. B5(2017) | reverse complement strand
TGGACTGCCCCCAAGAAGTTGGACACCAATCCAACCCTTGGGGGATCTATGGGTAAATACACAGAGCAGTTCAAGCTCACGGCTATCACCGCTTACCTAGAGGGCAGCCGGGGCTTTCGCAAGGTGGCACAACACTTTGGCATCGATTTCAGCCTGCTTCGGCGCTGGGTTGCTGGCTACCAAGTCGATGCCAGCCTCAGCCCTCGCTCGCATGGTCGCCGCTACACCGAGGAATTCAAGCGGCGGGTGCTCAAGTACATGCTTGAGCATCGCCTGTCCCTGCGCCAAACAGCGGCGCACTTTGACCTTGGACAGTCCTCACAGATAGGCATTTGGCTGCGGCAGCACTACAGTGGCAGTCCTGTAGCCACTCTCGCCAAACAAAGAAAATCAGCCGTGCCGAAGAAAATTAAGCCCATCAAGCCGACAGACACCAATGACGCAGAGAAATCTCGTGAGCAGTTGTTGAGCGAGCTCGAGTATCTGCGCATGGAGAATGATGTCCTAAAGGAGTTAAAGGCTCTGCGAGAGGAGAAGGAGCGAACACGGACGAAAAAGCCCTGATCGTCTGCAAATTCAGACATAAATATCCGCTGCCCGACCTCTTGCAGATGGTGGGGTTGGCACGCAGTACCTTTTATTACCAGGTCAAGTGCCAGCAAAAGCCGGACAGGCACGCCTCGCTCAAGGAGTTGGTGCAGCGTGTCTATCACGAGGAGAAAGGGCTGTATGGCTACCGCCGCATTGCCCTTGCCATCAGGAATCAGGGGACCTTGGTCAACAAGAAGGTCATTGAACGGTTGATGGCTGAGCTTGGTTTGCAGTCCGTTGTACGCCCGAAGAAGTATCGATCCTATCGCGGCATTGTCGGCAAGGTGGCAATGAATTTGCTGGAGCGTAATTTCGTCGCGCAACGCCCCAACCAGAAGTGGGTGACCGATGTCACTGAGTTCAAAGTGGCCCAACAAAAGCTCTACCTGTCGCCCGTGATGGACTTGTACAACGGTGAGATCATCGCCTATGAAACAGCTTGCCGGCCTACCTATGGCTTGGTCGGGAACATGCTGGAAAAGGCGCTCGATGGGTTGGGTGAAAAGCCCAAGCTAGTGATCCACTCAGACCAGGGATGGCATTACCAGCAGCCCCAATACCGCCATAAGCTCGCAGCGCACGGTGTGAAGCAGAGCATGTCTCGCAAGGGTAATTGTCTGGATAATGCAGCGATGGAAAGCTTCTTCGGCACACTGAAGTCAGAGTTCTTCTACCTGAAGCGCTTTGAAAGCGTCGAACAGCTGAAGGCGGGCCTGGAGGAGTACATCCATTACTACAACCATGACCGCATCAGGCTGAAACTCAATGGCCTGAGCCCTGTCAGCTACAGGACTCAGGCCACGGGCTAAAACTGTCCAACTTTTCGGGGGCAGTCCA
>NZ_NEIR01000037.1:0-1462 GCF_002112825.1 Pseudomonas sp. B5(2017) | reverse complement strand
TGTAATCGATGGACTCGCCCCCGCCGAGGCATCACAGTGCCACGGTGGCGTTCTAAGAAGCCAACGGCAGCGAGGGCGAGACCATGAAAAAGCATAGTTCCAAGCAAGGTTCCCTGTCGTCCACTGATGTGGAGCTTTGCACAACCATCTGTGTAGACCTGGCCAAGCAGGTCTTTCAGTTAGCAGGCGAGGATGCTACCGGTCGGGTGATCTACGAAGATCGCATCAAATCCCGTCAGGCCTTTCATGATTTCCTGCTCAGGTTGCCAGCGACAGTGACCGTCTTGATGGAGTGCGGCCCAGGTGCACAAGCCTGGGCAAGGCTGCTGCAGGCCAAAGGTAATGCGGTTCGCATCCTGCCTGCGCAACGAGTCGCCGAACACCGCAGCGGCGCGAAGAACGACCGTAACGACACCCATGCCATTTTGCGCGCCGGTCGCGATACCAGTATTGCCTCGATATCGATCAAGAGCACCACAGCACTGGCTATTCAAGCACTGCACCGTATCCGCCGCGGCAACATCAAGCGGCATACCGCGCTGGGTAACCAGATACGTGGTTTGCTGCTTGAGCATGGCGTATCCATGCCACAGGGCGACGCTGCGATTGGTAAGCATGTGCCGCGGTCTCTTGAGGATGCCTCTTTACCTTTGCCCGACCTATTGCGTGAGTTGCTCGATGAGCTGTTGACGGACTGGCTGTCTCTGGGTGAACGCATTGCGGGGCTCAGTAGACGGCTCGAAGCGACAGCCCGGGAGGATAAAGTCGCACAGCGACTGGTCACCATTCGTGGCGTAGGCCCTATCATCGCCACGGCGATCGTGGCGAAACAGACCGAGCCCAGCCGCTTCGCCAGTGGCCGAATGTATTCCGCCTTCTTCGGTATCGTGCCCGATCAGCACAGCAGTGGAAACAAAGTCAGATTGGGCAGGATGAGCAAGCGAGGTGACGGCTACATACGTAGCCTGATGATCCAGGGCGCACATGCTGTCTTGAGTCAGCTAAGGCCTGATTCCGATCAGCCAGACGATCGCCGCCTCTTGCGCTGGCTATCCCGCCTTGGGCGCAAGGAAGCGGCGATCAGACTGGCTAATCGAAATCTGCGCATTATCTGGGCCCTGTTACAGAACGACCAGGTCTATCAACACAAACCGAACAGCAACCCGGAGGCTGCCATGAGCCTCTGACCAACCGAGTAATGCCACCGGGGCGCTAAGCGCTCCAACCCCTGCTAGTGAACATTGACCCCTGGTAAGACCGTCGCAGACTGATGCCTCCGCTCCTACAGGCCCGATGCAGTGGCCTCAATGTAAACGGCACGCTGCGAGCTCACCACGATGTTGGCCAGAAGCAAAAAGCTTCCTCGAACAGGCCTGATACATAGATGCAACCGGGTTCCTATGTTCAAAAGCAGCTAGACAGTGTGGGCGAGTCCATACATAGGAGCGGCCTTGTGTCGCGA
>NZ_NEIR01000036.1:0-1625 GCF_002112825.1 Pseudomonas sp. B5(2017) | reverse complement strand
ATGAGCATCAGCAAAGCCATCCACATCGCCATGCAGGAAGAGATCCCCAACACCTACGGCACCTGTAATGCCTGCGAACGCTCCGGCCTGCCGATTCTGCTGCTGCGCGAGGCCTACGCCCCGCGCCCGGATACGGGGCGCCCCTATCGCCTGGCAGATGATAGCGAAATCATTTTCCACCCGATGCACACCGACCAGTTGCGCCTCCTGCGCCAGGGTTATGTCTACGTACTGCTCGACCAGGAAATCTGGCAGGCCTACGAGGTAGCGGCGGAAGGTACCTTGCAGCGCTTTCCGGTATCGCAGATGCCCTTCGGGCCACCCAGGTCGTTACCCAAGGTATGCGCCACCGAAGGCCACGATGTGATCGCCTCGTTCATCAACATCGATACCCTGCTCTACCGCAAGGCCTGGATCGCCTTCGCCAACGACCCCTGGCCCCGTGCGGTACTCGACCGCTATCGGCAAGGCATCGCCGACAGTGACCCGGGCACCCTCGCCCGCTTCGTCGAAGTGGACCTGCACACCGCACGCAACGACCCTGCCAGCCTCGGCATCGCCATGACCGACAGCTTCCGCTTCGGCCTGGAACAGGTGCTGGAGTTCTCGACCTTTTCCTCTGCCAGGTTTACCAGCGCTCATGGCTTTTACAGCCGCCTGGGCCGCTGGCATGAAACCCGCACGCATGTGCGCAATGTCATCCAGCAGGAACAACTGCCCAATGGCCTGCTGGCGCTGACGCTGCCCGACCCGGTCGGCATGGTCATGGAGCTCAACGCGCAACGCACTGGCTGGGTGCAAGCCCTGCAGGAATGGCGGGCGCAGCCGCAGCGGCACTTCGAGTACTTCACCTCGCAAGCACTACTGGGCATCCGCGAACTGCACGCTGCCATGGCGGCCGTGCAGGGTGCCGAGGACGCGCAGCGGGAAGCCCGGCAGGTCGAGCAGTGGAACGACAGCCCGATCGCGGCCAAGGCGTATCTGCCGCCGGTGGACATCGACGCGCAGACCGAACGCAACACCGCGCGCAAACAGCAGGACGCCCGCGAGCGGCTGGAAGAGCGTTACGACGAAAGCGCCCGCGCCGCGTTCCAGGCCGATTACGACCGCGAACTGAAAAACTGGCAGTCGATGATCGACCAGGTTGGCAATCTGTATGCGCGGCACTATGCCAAGCGGGCGTTTCAGCAGATCGGCTACTACGACTATGACGCGACCTCCCCCGTTTCGGTGGAGTACTTCATCCAGATGATGGCCGCCTGCCTGGCCGGCGGGCCCACTGAAACCCTGCCGCAGGAGGGTCAGCCACTCGGGATCACCCAGCATATCTGGCAGCAGCTGCTGGAAGACGACCGCAGCCTGCTTTACCAGGCACTACTGGCCAAGAACCAGAAGCTGATGCAGCAGGTGGCCAACGCGCTGTCCGGGGACGACTTCGGCAAGGTGTACGACATCATCAAGGGCATCGTCGGTACTGCAGACGGCCAACTGCTGATGATCAAGCCGATACAGGATGCCGTTGGCCAGTTGCTGGCCGCGACCAACAGCGCAGGGAATGCGCTCAGCCAGCACCTGAGTGAACGGACCAAGACCCTGATCGGCCATGTGCATCGCTCGGCGTTTGC
>NZ_NEIR01000035.1:0-2242 GCF_002112825.1 Pseudomonas sp. B5(2017) | reverse complement strand
GAAACTCGACGTCAGCAGTACTGCGGCCGTGACCAAGGTCACCGACACCATCGACACCACTACCGTCACCCTGACCGCCACGCAAAGCGTGGTCGAGGGCGGCGTGGTGACTTACACCGCGTCGGTCAACCACAAGGTCACCGGTTCGGACCTGGTGGTAAAGTTGGCCAACGGCCAGACCATCACCATCCCGGTGGGTGAGTCGTCTGCTTCGGTGCCGTTCACCGCACCGAACAACGTCCACAACACCAACCTGGACCTGACCAACAAGATCACCGATATCTCGGGCGGCAACTACGAGAAGACCGTGGCGGTTGGCGAACCGGTGACCACCGTCACCGACAATCCGGCGACTCCGGATGTCACCACGCTCACCCTGACCGCGACGGACACCGTGGCCGAAGGCGGCAAGATCACCTACACCGCCACCTTGACCAACAAGGCCGGTACCGACCTGGTGATCAAGCTGAGCAACGGTGAGAGCATCACCATCGCCGCGGGCTCGAAAGAAGCCTCGATCACCATCGATGCCCCAAGCGACGATGTGTATGTCGATGCCGAAGACCTGAGCGTGACCGTTACCGGCACCACCGGCGGTGACTTCGAGAAGCTGGAGGTCAGCAACACTGCGGCCGTGACCAAGGTCACCGACACCATTGACACCACTACCGTCACCCTGACGGCGACTTCGACTGTCGCTGAAGGCGGCGTGGTGACTTACACCGCGTCGGTCAACCACAAAGTCACCGGTTCGGACCTGGTGGTGAAGTTGGCCAACGGCCAGACCATCACCATTCCAGTGGGCGAGTCGTCGGCATCGGTGCCGTTCACTGCACCAGACAACGTCCACAGCACCAACCCGGATCTCACCAACAAGATCACCGATATCTCGGGCGGCAACTACGAGAAGACCGTGGCCACCGGCGAGCCGGTGACAACCGTGACCGATGGTCCAGGTACCAAGGACGTTACTCACCTGACCCTGAGCGCGACGCCGACAGTTGCCGAGGGTGGCAAGATCACCTACACCGCTACCTTGACCAACAAGGCCGGTACCGATCTGGTCATCAAACTGAGCAATGGCGAGACCATCACCATTGCGGCTGGCTCGAAGGAAGCTTCGATCACCATCGATGCGCCAAGCGATGATGTGTATGTCGATGCTGAAGTCCTTCAGGTAAAAATGACCGAAACTTCGGGTGGTGACTTCGAGAAGCTGAATGTAAACAGCGGCGCAGCGGTGACCAAGGTCACTGACACCATTGACACGACTACCGTGACGCTGACGGCGACTTCGACCGTCGCTGAAGGTGGTGTGGTCACTTACACCGCGTCGGTCAACCACAAGGTCACCGGATCGGACTTGGTGGTGAAGTTGGCCAACGGCCAGACCATCACCATCCCGGTGGGCGAGTCGTCGGCTTCGGTGCCGTTCACCGCACCGAACAACGTCCATAACACCAACCTGGACCTGACCAACAAGATCACCGACATCTCGGGTGGCAACTACGAGAAGACCGCGGCCGTTGGCGAGCCGGTGACCACCGTCACCGACAACCCGGCGACTCCGGATGTCACCACGCTCACCCTGACCGCAACGGACACCGTGGCCGAAGGTGGCAAGATCACCTACACCGCCACCTTGACCAACAAGGCGGGCACTGACCTCGTGATCAAGCTGAGCAACGGCGAGACCATCACCATCGCCGCCGGCTCGAAGGAAGCCTCGATCACCATCGATGCCCCAAGCGACGACGTCTACGTCGATGCCGAAAACCTGAGCGTGACTGTCACCGGCACCACCGGTGGCGACTTCGAGAAGCTGAACATCAGCAGCACTGCAGCCGTGACCAAGGTCACCGACACCATCGACTCCACTACCGTCACCCTGACCGCGACTTCGACCGTCGCTGAAGGCGGCGTGGTGACCTACACCGCGTCGGTTAACCACAAGGTCACCGGTTCGGACCTGGTGGTGAAGTTGGCCAACGGCCAGACCATCACCATTCCGGTGGGCGAGTCGTCGGCTTCGGTACCGTTCACCGCGCCGAACAACGTGCACAACACCAACCTGGACCTGACCAACAAGATCACCAATATCTCGGGCGGCAACTACGAGGAGACCGTGGCGGTTGGCGAGCCAGTGACCACGGTCACCGACAACCCGGCGACTCCGGACGTCACCACGCTCACCCTGACCGCGACGGACACCGTGGCCGAAGGCGGCAAGATCACCTACACC
>NZ_NEIR01000034.1:0-3396 GCF_002112825.1 Pseudomonas sp. B5(2017) | reverse complement strand
CAGGCTGCGCAGGCCGGCCGGGATCGGCAGGGCTTCGTGCAGGTGCGACTGGGTCAGCAGCAAGGCGATGCCGCTGTCCTCGAACATGTAGCTCAGGCGATCCTGGGGGTATTCCGGGTCCAGCGGCACATAAGCGCCGCCGGCCTTCACGATGCCGAGCAAACCGATGACCATCTCCAGGCTGCGCTCCATGGCGATGCCCACCAGCACGTCCGGGCCCACGCCCTGCTCGCGCAGCTTGTGCGCCAGCTGGTTGCTACGGCGGTTGAGCTCGGCATAGCTCAGGGTCTGCTCGCCAAAGACCAGCGCCGGGGCATCCGGGGTGGCGAACACCTGGGCCTCGATCAGCTGATGGATGCTGTGCCCTGCCGGGAAGTCCGCTTCGGTGGCGTTCCAGTCGCGCACGATGATGTGCCGCTCAGGCACGTCCAGCAGCGGCTGGTCGGCAACCCGCTGCCCAGGCTCGCATACGATCCCCTGCAGCAGGTTCAGCCAATGCCGGGCCATGCCCTCGATGGTCGCCGCGTCGAACAGGTCGGTGGCGTAGGTCAGTGCCGCGCCAATGCCCTGCTCGTGCTCGAAGGTATCCAGGGTCAGGTCGAACTTGGCGGTGTGGCTGTCCCAGACCAGCTCTTCCATCTGCAGCCCTTGCAGGCTACGGCGCTCGCCCTTGGCCTGGGTCTGGTGGTTGTACATGACCTGGAACAGCGGGCTGTGGCCCAGGTTGCGCTCGACCTGCAAGGCCTCGACCAACTGCTCGAATGGCAGGTCCTGATGGGCCTGGGCACCCAGTGCGCGTTGCTTCACCTGCTGCAGCAGGTCAATGAAGGTCATCTGCAGGTCGAACTCGGCCCGTAGCACCTGGGTGTTGACGAAAAAGCCGATCAGGCGCTCGGTCTCGACCCGATTGCGGTTGGCAACCGGTACACCGACGCGGATGTCTGGCTGGCCGCTGTAGCGGTGCAGCAGCGCCTGGAAGCTGGCCAGCAACAGCATGAACGGCGTCACGCCCTGCTGCTGGGCCAGCTGCTTGAGCGCCCCGGCCAGTTGCTGGTCCAGAGCGACCTTTACCCGTGCGCCCTGATGGCTGCTCACGGCGGGCCGCGGGCGGTCGGTGGGCAGCTCCAGCACGGGCTGCTCTTCCCCCAGTTGCGCGGTCCAGTAGGCCAGTTGCCTTTCCTGCTCGCCGGCCTCCATCCAGTGGCGCTGCCAGGTGGCGTAATCGGCGTACTGCACCGACAGTGTCGGCAACGCCACGGGGTGGCCCTGGCTGTGGCCGTGGTAGAACTGCACCAGCTCGTTGACCATTACCGGCATCGACCAGCCGTCGGAGACGATGTGGTGCAGGGTCAGCACCAGCACATGTTCGTCTGCTGCCAGGCGCAACAGGCGCACACGCAGCAGCGGGCCCTGCTGCAGGTCGAAAGGCAGGTGGGCTTCGGCCTCGACACGCTGACGCAGGTGGCTGTCATCGGCCTGCGCCAGCACTTCAACGGCCAGTTCGAAAGGGACATGTGGGTGGATCACCTGAACCGCTTGTTCCCCTTCCAGGCGGAAGGTGGTACGCAGCGTTTCGTGGCGCTCGATCAGGGCCTCGAAACTGCGCTGCAGGGCTTGGGTATCCAGGTGGCCTTTGAAACGCAAGACGGACGAGAGGTTGTACGCGCCGCCCACCTCGCCCAATTGCGACAGTATCCACAGGCGCTGCTGAGCGTAGGAAAGCAGCACCGGCTCTGCAGGATCCCTCGGGAAGATCGGCGTGACACCGTACAGGTTCACGCCTTGTTTCTTGAGCAAGGCTGCCAACGCCTTACGTTTTTGGGTGGACAACGATACGACCGTATCGAGCAGCTCTTGCACAGGGAATCTCCTAAGAAATCAGCTCATCAATTTCCTCCGTAGTTAGACGGTTGAGTGGTGGCATGGATTTAGATGGAAATTCGGGGGAGGCAGCGCCCGGTGCATGTACAGCGTCAGCCTGAAACCTGCACCGAACCCACTTCCCATGGCACTGCACATAACTCATTGAATTGGCAGGGCCCCTGTGGAACTCGGAAACCTGCGCCGTACCTGTAGGAGCCGGCGCGCCCGCGAACACCGGCGTAGCCGGTGCCATCCACCGCTTCGCCTGCTTCGCGGGTGAACCCGCTCCCACAGGGACCCCACCGACTGAAGGAATGCGCCATACCTGTGGGAGCGGGCGCGCCCGCGAACACCGGCGCAGCCGGTGCCATCCACCGCTTCGCCTGCTTCGCGGGCATGCCCGCTCCCACAGGGACCCCACCAGCTGAAGGAATGCGCCATACCTGTGGGAGCGGGTTTACCCGCGAACACCGGCGAAGCCGGTGCCATCCACCGCGTCGCCTGCTTCGCGGGCATGCCCGCTCCCACAGGGACCCCACCAGCTGAAGGAATGCCTCATATCTGTGGGAAAGGATTTACCCACATGCACGGATCACATCAGGGCCTCAGGAAATCAGTTCATCGAGCTCTTCCATGCTCAGGCTATCGAGCAGCGCCAGGGATCTGGCCAGCTGGTCCTGGGTGGAATCGACCAGGGGCGACCTGGCTTCCAGTTGACGACTGAAGTCAGCCAGCACCGGGAACTCGAAGAGTTCTTTCAATTCGGCCACTACGCCCGCTTGCTCCCGGATGCGCACGATCACCGAGGTGGCCAGCAAGGAGTGCCCGCCAAGCTCGAAGAAGTTGTCACCCAGGCCAACCCTCTCCACCTTCAGCACATCCGCCCAGATCGCCGCGATCTGCTGTTCCAGATCGCTCTGCGGCGCGATGTACTCGCCCTGCGACTGGCTGGCATCCGGCTGCGGCAGGGCCTTGCGGTCCAGCTTGCCGTTCGGCGTCACTGGCAGCTTGCCGAGCAGCAGCAGGTGCGCCGGCACCATGTAGTCCGGCAAACCGGCCTTCAGCGCCTCGCGCAGGCTGTCGCGCAATGCGCCTTCGTCTTGCGTGCTGTCGACGGGCACCACATAGCCCATCAGCTGCTTGCCGCTTGGCCCGTCCTGGGCCAGCACCACGGCTTCCTGCACACTCGGCAGCTCCAGCAAGCGCGCCTCGATCTCGCCCAGTTCGATGCGCAGGCCGCGGATCTTCACCTGGTGGTCGATGCGCCCGGCGTAGTCGATCACGCCATCGGCGCGGTAGCGCGCAAGGTCGCCGGTGCGGTACAGGCGCCCGCCGGTGCCGCTGAATGGGTCTGGCACGAAGCGTTCGGCGGTCAGCGCCGGGCGCTGGTGGTAACCACGGGCCAGGCCTACGCCGCCGAGGTACAGCTCGCCGGCACTGCCGCGCACCGCCGGTTGCAGGCTGCCTTCGAGGATGTGGGTCTTGAGGTTGTCGATCGGCTGGCCGATCGGCACGCTGATGCTTTCGTCCGGC
>NZ_NEIR01000033.1:1955-5179 GCF_002112825.1 Pseudomonas sp. B5(2017) | reverse complement strand
GGGAAACCCCACACTACCATCGGCGATGCATCGTTTCACTGCTGAGTTCGGGATGGGATCAGGTGGTTCCAATGCTCTATGGTCGTCAAGAAATTCTGTTGCCAGAATGTCCAGATGGACAGCCCAGCGAATTCGGATATGCGATATTTGTGATGTTGCGAACTTTCGGTTCGTTTCGTCTTCACCACCACAATTTGGCTTTCGTGCGCAAATTGCTTGGGTGTTATATGGTCAAGCCTCACGGGCAATTAGTATTGGTTAGCTCAACGCCTCACAGCGCTTACACACCCAACCTATCAACGTCGTAGTCTTCGACGGCCCTTCAGGGGATTCAAGATCCCAGTGAGATCTCATCTTGAGGCAAGTTTCCCGCTTAGATGCTTTCAGCGGTTATCTCTTCCGAACATAGCTACCCGGCAATGCCACTGGCGTGACAACCGGAACACCAGAGGTTCGTCCACTCCGGTCCTCTCGTACTAGGAGCAGCCCCTCTCAAATCTCAAACGTCCACGGCAGATAGGGACCGAACTGTCTCACGACGTTCTAAACCCAGCTCGCGTACCACTTTAAATGGCGAACAGCCATACCCTTGGGACCGGCTTCAGCCCCAGGATGTGATGAGCCGACATCGAGGTGCCAAACACCGCCGTCGATATGAACTCTTGGGCGGTATCAGCCTGTTATCCCCGGAGTACCTTTTATCCGTTGAGCGATGGCCCTTCCATACAGAACCACCGGATCACTAAGACCTACTTTCGTACCTGCTCGACGTGTTTGTCTCGCAGTCAAGCGCGCTTTTGCCTTTATACTCTACGACCGATTTCCGACCGGTCTGAGCGCACCTTCGTACTCCTCCGTTACTCTTTGGGAGGAGACCGCCCCAGTCAAACTACCCACCATACACTGTCCTCGATCCGGATAACGGACCTGAGTTAGAACCTCAAAGTTGCCAGGGTGGTATTTCAAGGATGGCTCCATGAGAACTGGCGTCCCCACTTCAAAGCCTCCCACCTATCCTACACAAGCAAATTCAAAGTCCAGTGCAAAGCTATAGTAAAGGTTCACGGGGTCTTTCCGTCTAGCCGCGGATACACTGCATCTTCACAGCGATTTCAATTTCACTGAGTCTCGGGTGGAGACAGCGCCGCCATCGTTACGCCATTCGTGCAGGTCGGAACTTACCCGACAAGGAATTTCGCTACCTTAGGACCGTTATAGTTACGGCCGCCGTTTACCGGGGCTTCGATCAAGAGCTTCGCTTGCGCTAACCCCATCAATTAACCTTCCGGCACCGGGCAGGCGTCACACCCTATACGTCCACTTTCGTGTTTGCAGAGTGCTGTGTTTTTAATAAACAGTCGCAGCGGCCTGGTATCTTCGACCGGCATGGGCTTACGGAGCAAGTCCTTCACCCTCGCCGGCGCACCTTCTCCCGAAGTTACGGTGCCATTTTGCCTAGTTCCTTCACCCGAGTTCTCTCAAGCGCCTTGGTATTCTCTACCTAACCACCTGTGTCGGTTTGGGGTACGGTTCCCAGTTATCTGAAGCTTAGGAGCTTTTCTTGGAAGCATGGTATCAACCACTTCGTCGCCTGAAGGCAACTCGTCATCAGCTCTCGGCCTTGAAATCCCGGATTTGCCTAAGATTTCAGCCTACCACCTTAAACCTGGACAACCAACGCCAGGCTGGCCTAACCTTCTCCGTCCCTCCATCGCAATAACTGGAAGTACAGGAATATTAACCTGTTTTCCATCGACTACGCTTTTCAGCCTCGCCTTAGGGACCGACTAACCCTGCGTCGATTAACGTTGCGCAGGAAACCTTGGTCTTTCGGCGTGCGAGTTTTTCACTCGCATTGTCGTTACTCATGTCAGCATTCGCACTTCTGATACCTCCAGCAAGCTTCTCAACTCACCTTCACAGGCTTACAGAACGCTCCTCTACCGCGTCATCAAAGATGACACCCGTAGCTTCGGTGCATGGTTTGAGCCCCGTTACATCTTCCGCGCAGGCCGACTCGACTAGTGAGCTATTACGCTTTCTTTAAAGGGTGGCTGCTTCTAAGCCAACCTCCTAGCTGTCTAAGCCTTCCCACATCGTTTCCCACTTAACCATGACTTTGGGACCTTAGCTGACGGTCTGGGTTGTTTCCCTTTTCACGACGGACGTTAGCACCCGCCGTGTGTCTCCCATGCTCGGCACTTCCAGGTATTCGGAGTTTGCATCGGTTTGGTAAGTCGGGATGACCCCCTAGCCGAAACAGTGCTCTACCCCCTGGAGTGATACATGAGGCGCTACCTAAATAGCTTTCGAGGAGAACCAGCTATCTCCGAGCTTGATTAGCCTTTCACTCCGATCCACAGGTCATCCGCTAACTTTTCAACGGTAGTCGGTTCGGTCCTCCAGTCAGTGTTACCTAACCTTCAACCTGCCCATGGATAGATCGCCCGGTTTCGGGTCTATACCCAGCGACTAAACGCCCTATTAAGACTCGCTTTCGCTACGCCTCCCCTATTCGGTTAAGCTCGCCACTGAATATAAGTCGCTGACCCATTATACAAAAGGTACGCAGTCACCTAACAAAGTAGGCTCCCACTGCTTGTACGCATACGGTTTCAGGTTCTATTTCACTCCCCTCTCCGGGGTTCTTTTCGCCTTTCCCTCACGGTACTGGTTCACTATCGGTCAGTCAGTAGTATTTAGCCTTGGAGGATGGTCCCCCCATATTCAGACAAAGTTTCTCGTGCTCCGTCCTACTCGATTTCATTGACAAGAGATTTTCGTGTACGGGGCTATCACCCACTATGGCCGCACTTTCCAGAGCGTTCCACTAATCTCAAATCAACTTAAGGGCTGGTCCCCGTTCGCTCGCCACTACTAAGGGAATCTCGGTTGATTTCTTTTCCTCAGGGTACTTAGATGTTTCAGTTCCCCTGGTTCGCCTCTTGCACCTATGTATTCAGTACAAGATACTCAGCTTATGCTGAGTGGGTTCCCCCATTCAGAGATCTCTGGATCACAGTCTGTTTGCCGACTCCCCAAAGCTTATCGCAGGCTACCACGTCTTTCATCGCCTCTGACTGCCAAGGCATCCACCGTATGCGCTTCTTCACTTGACCATATAACCCCAAGCAATCTGGTTATACTGTGAAGACGACATTCGCCGAAAATTCGCATGTTGCTCTTTCGAGCAGAACTCACAAATTTTACCTTAGCCTGATTAA
>NZ_NEIR01000032.1:0-6081 GCF_002112825.1 Pseudomonas sp. B5(2017) | reverse complement strand
CCGGGGCCACCGGGTTCAGCGCGGCATCCAGCAGGTACCACGACAGGTCCGGGATCACCTCGCCGATCGGGCTGCTCGCGCCCTTGGCCAGGTCGGCCTGGGTGATCGGCCGGTAGGTCACGTGCACCGTGGTTTCGGTGATGCCGTACATGTTGATCAGCCGTGGCTGCCGGTCGCCGAACACCTCGAACCAGGGCTCGAGGCTGCTCACGTCCAGCGCTTCGCCGCCGAACACCACATGCCGCAAGGCCAGGCCCTGCCCCTGGCGCGCTGCCGCGCAGGCTACCGGGATCAACTGGCGGAACGCCGACGGCGTCTGGTTCAGCACCGTCACCTGCTCGCGCTGCAGCAGCGCATGGAAGTCCTCGGTGGAGCGTGCCACGTCCTTGGCCACCATCACCGCCCGGCCGCCGTACAGCAACGCGCCGAACAGCTCCCATACCGAGAAGTCGAAGGCGTAGGAGTGGAACACCGTCCACACGTCACTGGCATCGAAACGGAACCAGTCCTGGGTCGCTGCGAACAGCCGGACCACGTTCTGGTGCGGCAGCAGCGTGCCCTTGGGCTTGCCGGTGGAGCCGGAGGTGTAGATCACGTAGGCCAGGTTCTGCGGGGCTACCGTAACCCCGGGATTGGCGCCGCTGTAGCTGGCCAGAGCCAGCTCATCCAGCTCCAGGCACTCGATGGCGGCGGGAATTGGCAGCACCTCACGCAGGTGTGCCTGGGTCAGCAATAAAGTGATGCTGCTGTCGGCGAACATGTAGCTGAGGCGATCTTCCGGGTACTCCGGGTCCAGCGGCACATAGGCACCACCGGCCTTGAGAATGCCCAGAAGGCCAACCACCATGTCCAGGCTGCGCTCCATGGCGATGCCCACCAGCACATCCGGGCCAACGCCGCGCTCGATGAGCTTGTGCGCCAGCTGGTTGGCCCGGCGGTTCAGCTCGCCGTAGCTCAGGGTCTGCTCGCCGAAGGTGACTGCCGGGGCTTCGGGGGCGGTGGCCACCTGGGCCTCGATCAGCTCATGAATGGTTCGCTCATCCGGGAAGGCGACGGTGTTGCGGTTCCAGTCACGCAGCACGGCCTGCTGCTCGTCCTCGCCCAGCAACGGCAGCTCGCTGATGCGCTGGCCCGGTTGGCGCACGATGGCTTCCAGCAGGTTGAGCCAATGCCGCGCCATGCGCTCGATGGTGCTGGTGTCGAACAGGTCGGTGGCATAGGTCAGCGAAGCACCGATGCCCTTTTCATGCTCGGAGGTGTCCAAAGCCAGGTCGAACTTGGCGGTGTGGTTGTCCCAGGCCAACTCCTCCATCTCCAGCCCCGCTATACGTCGGGGCTCGCCCTTGGCCTGGGTCTGGTGGTTGTACAACACCTGGAACAGCGGATTGTGGCTCAGGTTGCGCTCCGGCTGCAGCGCATCGACCAGCTGCTCGAACGGCAGGTCCTGGTGGGCCTGGGCACCCAGGGCACGTTGCCTGACCTGTTGCAGCAGCTCGCTGAACGTCAGTTGCACATCGAACTCGGCACGCAGCACCTGGGTGTTGACGAAGAAGCCGATCAAGCGCTCGGTCTCGACCCGGTTACGGTTGGCAATCGGTACCCCAACGCGGATATCGGCCTGGCCCGAGTAGCGATGCAGCAGGGTCTGGAAGCTGGCCAGCAGCAGCATGAACGGCGTCACGCCCTGCTGCTGGGCAACCCGTTTCAGGTTGGTGGCCAGCTCATCGCCCAGCACGATCGGCAACCGTGCCCCTCTGTGGCTCGGCATGGCCGGGCGCGGATGGTCCAGCGGCAGCTCCAGCACCGGTTGCTCATCGCCCAACTGTTCGGTCCAGTAGGCCAGTTGCCGTGCCTGCTCGCCGGCTTCCATCCAGCTACGCTGCCAAATGGCATAGTCGGCATACTGGATCGGCAGGGCCGGCAGTTGCGTTACCTGGCCTTGGCTGAAACCTTGATAGAACTGCACCAGCTCATTGACCATCACCGGCATCGACCAGCCGTCGGCGACGATATGGTGCAGGGTCAGCACCAGCACGTGCTGGTCCGCCGCCAGGCGCAGCAGCCGGGCCCGCAACAGCGGCCCCTGCTCCAGGTCGAACGGTTGCCCTGCTTCGGTCTCGACCCAGGCCCGCACAGCGGCCTCGTCGGCGTTTGCCTGCTCTTCGATGACCAGCTCGAACGGCACTTGAGCATGAATGACCTGCACCGCCTGCTCACCGTCGCGACGGAACGTGGTACGCAGCGTTTCATGTCGCTCGATCAAGGCCGCAAAGGCCAGTTGCAGAGCTGTGGTATCCAGATTCCCCTTGAATTTCAAGGCAGCCGGGATGTTGTAGGTGGCACTGGCAGGCTCCCATTGCCACAGGAACCACTGCCGTTGCTGGGCGTATGAAAGCGCCGGCAACGGATGCTCGCCGCGCACCTCGGGGATCGGCAACTGGGCCAGGCTCATGCCCTTCGCCGCCAGTTTCTCGAGGAAGAGTTTGCGCTGTGGCAGCGGCAGGCCGATGAAGCGCTGCACCAGGGCCATGTTTCTGTTATCCGTTTGCATTTCAGACTGCCTCAAGCTCGCTCATGAAGTCCTGGAGTTCATCCAGGTCTGCATCGCTATGGGTATTCAAGCCATTGATCATTGCTGCGTAGTCCTGCAGCGTTTGCGCCTGGAACAACAACGCCAGGGGCAGGCTCGTGCCAAGCTCGACCTGTAGCCGCGCCATGACCTGGGTAGCCAGCAAGGAGTGCCCACCCAGTTCGAAGAAGTTGTCGCCCAGGCCTACCCGCTCCAGCTTCAGCACATCGGCCCAGATCGCCGCGATCTGTTGCTCCAGTTCGCTTTGCGGCGCGAGGTACTCGCGCTGCAACTGGCTGGCATCCGGTTGCGGCAATGCACGACGGTCCAGCTTGCCGTTGGCGGTCAACGGCAGTTTGGCCAGGAACAGCAGGTGGGCCGGCACCATGTAGTCCGGCAGGTTCGCCTTCAACGCAGTGCGCAGCACATCGCGCTCGACAGCCTGGGCCTCGGTGCTGGCCATCACGGCCGCATCGGCAGGCACCACATAACCCACCAGCTGCTTGCCGCCCGGGCCGTCCTGGGCCAGCACCACGCCCTGGGCCACGCTGGCTTGCGCCTGCAGCCGCGCCTCGATTTCGCCCAGTTCGATGCGAAAACCTCGAATCTTCACTTGATGGTCGATCCGCCCCAGGTACTCCACCACCCCCGCGCCGCCGTAGCGGGCCAGGTCGCCCGAGCGGTACAGGCGGCCACCCTGGCTGTCGAACGGGTTCGGCACGAAGCGCTCGGCGGTCAGCCCCGGGCGCCCGTGATATCCCCGCGCCAGGCCGGCCTGGCCAATCACCAGTTCGCCGTGGCTGCCCGGGGCCACCGGGTTCAGCGCGGCATCCAGCAGGTACCACGACAGGTCCGGGATCACCTCGCCGATCGGGCTGCTCGCGCCCTTGGCCAGGTCGGCCTTAGTGATCGGCCGGTAGGTCACGTGCACCGTGGTTTCGG
This sequence comes from Pseudomonas sp. B5(2017), assembly GCF_002112825.1. Lineage (NCBI taxonomy): Bacteria > Pseudomonadati > Pseudomonadota > Gammaproteobacteria > Pseudomonadales > Pseudomonadaceae > Pseudomonas > Pseudomonas sp. B5(2017). The sequence continues at coordinate 2,570 of NZ_NEIR01000032.1, read as the reverse complement.
TGATGCCGTACATGTTGATCAGCCGTGGCTGCCGGTCACCGAACACCTCGAACCAGGGCTCGAGGCTGCTCACGTCCAGCGCTTCGCCGCCGAACACCACATGCCGCAAGGCCAGGCCCTGCCCCTGCCGCGCTGCCGCGCAGGCCACCGGGATCAACTGACGGAACGCCGACGGCGTCTGGTTCAGCACCGTCACCTGCTCGCGCTGCAGCAGCGCATGGAAGTCCTCGGTGGAACGCGCCACGTCCTTGGCCACCATCACTGCCCGGCCGCCATACAACAGCGCGCCGAACAGCTCCCATACCGAGAAGTCGAAGGCGTAGGAGTGGAACACCGTCCACACGTCACTGGCATCGAAACGGAACCAGTCCTGGGTCGCCGCGAACAACCGGACCACGTTCTGGTGCGGCAGCAGCGTGCCCTTGGGCTTGCCGGTGGAGCCGGAGGTGTAGATCACGTAGGCCAGGTTCTGCGGGGCTACTTCGATATTCGGATTAGCGTCGCTGTAGCCGACCAGAGTTTGTTCATCCAGCTCCAGGCACTCGATAGCGGCCGGAATTGGCAGTGCCTCACGCAGATGTGCCTGGGTCAGCAATAAAGTGATGCCGCTATCAGCAAACATGTAGGCCAGACGGTCTTCCGGGTACTCCGGGTCCAGCGGCACATAGGCACCACCGGCCTTGAGAATGCCCAGCAGGCCGACCACCATGTCCAGGCTGCGCTCCATGGCGATGCCTACCAGCACATCAGGGCCGACACCGCGCTCGATGAGCTTGTGCGCCAACTGGTTGGCCCGGCGGTTCAGTTCGCCGTAGCTCAGGGTCTGCTCGCCGAAGGTAACTGCCGGAGCCTCGGGAGCGCTGGCCACCTGGGCCTCGATCAGCTCATGAATGGTTCGCTCATCCGGGAAGGCGACGGTGTTGCGGTTCCAGTCACGCAGCACCGCCTGCTGCTCGTCCTCGCCCAGCAACGGCAGCTCACTGATGCGTTGCTCGGGCTGGCGCACGATGGCTTCGAGCAGGTTGAGCCAATGCCGCGCCATGCGCTTGATGGTGCTGGCGTCGAACAGGTCGGTGGCGTAGATCAGTGCCGCACCGATCCCCTGCCCGTCTTCGTAGGTATCCAGGCTCAGGTCGAACTTGGCGGTGTGAGTGCTCCAGTCCAGGCCGGACATTTCCAGGCCCGGCAAGCGGTGCTGGCTGCCCTTGAGCTCGGTCTGGTGGTTGTACAGCACCTGGAACAACGGGTTGTGCCCAAGGTTGCGCTCAGGCTGCAAGGCTTCGACCAATTGCTCGAACGGCAGGTCCTGGTGGGCCTGCGCGCCCAACGTGCGCTGGCGCACCTGTTGCAGCAGCTCGCTGAACGTCAGTTGCACATCGAACTCGGCCCGCAGCACCTGGGTGTTGACGAAGAAGCCGATCAGGCGCTCGGTCTCGACCCGGTTGCGGTTGGCCGTGGGCACGCCGACGCGGATGTCGGCCTGGCCCGAATAACGATGCAGCAAGGTCTGGAAGCTCGCCAGCAACAGCATGAACGGCGTCACACCCTGCTGCTGGGCAACGCGCTTGAGGTTGGCGGCCAGCTCATTGCCCAACTCAATCGGCCACCGCGCGCCTTGGTGGCTCGGTACAGCCGGGCGCGGATGGTCCAACGGCAGCTCCAGCACCGGTTGCTCATCACCCAATTGTTCGGCCCAGTAGGCCAGCTGCCGCGCCTGTTCGCCGGCCTCCATCCAGTTGCGCTGCCACACGGCAAAGTCCGCGTACTGGATCGGCAAGGGCGGCAACTGCGGCACCTGGCCCTGGCTGTAGCCGGCATACAGTTGCACCAGTTCGTCGACCAGCAACGGCATCGACCAGCCGTCGGCGACGATATGGTGCAGGGTCAGCACCAGCACGTGCTGGTCCGCCGCCAGGCGCAGCAGCCTGGCCCGCAGCAGCGGCCCTTGCTCCAGGTCGAACGGTTTCCCCGCTTCGGTCTCGACCCAGGCCCGCACAGCGGCCTCGTCGGCGTACGCCTGCTCCTCGACGACCAGCTCGAACGGCATCTGGCCATGAATGACCTGCACCGCCTGTTCGCCGTCCAGGCGGAAAGTGGTGCGCAGGGTTTCGTGACGCTCGATCAAGGCGCCGAAGGCCTGTTGCAGGGCGGCGACATCCAGCGCCCCGGCCAGCTTCAGTGCGGCCGGAATGTTGTAGGTGGCACTGTGCGGTGCCCATTGCCACAAGAACCATTGCCGTTGCTGGGCGTAGGAAAGCGCTAGCGGCTGCTCCCGGGAAACCCGCCCAATGACGCTGGAGCAAGCCTGCTCACCTTGCGCTGCAAGCCTGGCGAAGTCGGCCAGGCTCGACGTTTCGAACAGCGCGCGCAACTGCAGCTCCACGCCCAGGCTCTGACGTACCCGGGAGATCACCTGCACGGCGAGCAAGGAATGCCCACCCAGTTCGAAGAAGTTGTCGTCCAGGCCTACCCGCTCCAGCTTCAGCACATCGGCCCAGATCGCCGCGATCTGTTGTTCCAGTTCACTCTGCGGGGCCACGTATGCCGCTTGCAGCAGGCTGGCGTCCGGT
>NZ_NEIR01000031.1:0-8035 GCF_002112825.1 Pseudomonas sp. B5(2017) | reverse complement strand
TAGGTAAGCGGTGATAGCCGTGAGCTTGAACTGCTCTGTGTATTTACCCATAGATCCCCCAAGGGTTGGATTGGTGTCCAACTTCTTGGGGGCAGTCCACTTTTGTGGGAGCGGCCTTGCGTCGCGAAAGGGCCGCGCAGCGGACCCAGGGGTTCGATGCATCCCGCAAAATTGCCGGGGCCGCTTTGCGGCCCTTTCGCGACGCAAGGCCGCTCCCACAAGAGCTGCGTACTTGGAGAGAACGCGTACATCAGGTCAGCTGCTGAAGCTTCTGCGCAGGCAACCAGCCAAACTCATCGCTGCCATGGCGCCTGCACCAGACCCAGCCATTGAGCGGGCGCACCATCTGCACCAACTGCCCCGGATCGGCATCCAGTTCATGCGCCGAGTAGTGGTCCAGCGCCCTGCCCTGGCACACGCTGAGCCGCTCGATCAATTGGGCCGGCACCCAGCCGGGCTCCTGGCCGGTGCAGGTGCACAGGTACCAGTCCTGCCAACCTGCCTCGCCCTCGTAGCGTGGGCCAATGTTCAGCAAGGTGCCCTTGGCGAAGCGGATGGGCCGCGGGTACTCACTGCGGTGAGGTTCAATCACAACGTAATGCATGGGCCTCTCCTTGGCCGGGAAAACTCATCGATCGTAGCAGAAGCGGCAAAACCCGCTGCCAGCCGGTGTTTGTATCTTCATGTGTACAAATTGAGACCTGATACACAAGAACGTTTCCTACCGGCCGAGCGGACACATCCGCGATACAGCCGTCATCTTTACTGGCACCCATCAACCCGCACCGATGGCTTCGCCAAGGAGATGCCCAATGTCTGCCCGCCACTCGACCACCGCCCTGCCACGCCGCTTCAGCCGTACGCTGCTCGCCTGTGCCCTGCTGCCACTTGGCCTGCTGGCGGCGAACATGGCCACGGCTGCACCACAGCAGCCCCAGCCAGCCGCCGCAGCGGCGGATGACTTCGGCCCGCTGAAACACGTCAACGCTGGCGTGCTCGATGTGGCTTACGTAGAGCAAGGCCCGGCCGATGGCCCGGTGGTGATCCTGCTGCATGGCTGGCCGTATGACATTCACAGCTTCGAGCAAGTTGCACCCGCCCTGGCGGCAAAAGGCTACCGGGTGTTGGTGCCCTACGTACGTGGTTACGGGCAGACCCGCTTCCTGTCTGCGGCAACCCCACGCAATGCCCAGCCCTCGGCACTGGCCAGCGACGTGATCGCCTTCATGGATGCGCTGCATATCCAGCGTGCCGTGCTCGCCGGCTTCGACTGGGGCGCACGCACCGCCGACATCGTCTCGGCGCTGTGGCCAGAGCGGGTAAAGGCACTGGTATCGGTCAGCGGCTACCTGATCAGCAGCCAGGAAGCCGCCAAGGCCCCCCTGCCCCCCAGTGCCGAGTTGCAGTGGTGGTACCAGTACTACTTCGCCACCGCGCGCGGCCAGGCCGGCTATGAAAAGAACCGCCATGCCTTCGCCAAGCTGATCTGGCAAACCGCCTCGCCCAAGTGGGCCTTCGACGACGCCACCTTCGAGCGCAGCGCCAAGGCCCTGGACAACCCCGACCAGGTGGCGATCACCGTGCACAACTACCGCTGGCGGCTGGGGCTGGCCCAGGGCGAAACGCGCTACGACCCGCTCGAGGTCAAACTGGCCAGCTTCCCCAGCATCGGCGTACCGACCATCACCCTGGAAGGCGACGCCAACGGCGCCCCGCACCCGCCAGCCGAAGCCTATGCGCAGCGCTTTACCGGCAAGTACGAGTACCGACTGATCAGCGGCGGCATCGGCCACAACCTGCCGCAGGAAGCGCCGCAGGCGTTCACCCATGCGGTGGTGGATGCGGACCACCTGTAGCTTGCGGGGCGGCAATTGCTACATAAGGTTTCGAAAGGAATGGCAGGCCCTGGTTTGAGCCGCGTCGAGGGCCTGCATTGTCGAAAACCGGTTGTCCCCAGCTACCGCGCGGTGTTGAGGCGAATTTGAAAGACACGATTTGAAATGCGGCTTGTAGGATCTTTTACCTCGCAGTGTAGGAAGAATCGAAGTAGTGAGATTTGCCTGTATGAAACATCAGTTTCTCCAGCAAATTCGAGCTGCTACGGTCCAGTTTTCCTACAACGGCACGGAAGCCTACAGCGTGAGAAAAGCATGGATCCGTTCAATACCTCGGCCCTGAAGCTGCAGAAGAATTTGCTTAACCTGCGCCTTGAGCGTGATCGCCTGAGAAGGGAGGGCAAGGACAAGGAAGCGGACGAACTCGCGGCACCGATCGCGCGGATGGAGGCAGCTATCCAAAAGCTGCCGGATGGCATGAAGCCGGTGACCCTGCAGTAAAACCTGTGGGAGATGTCTAGCGAGACCCGGACTTTGCGCCAAGCCATGAGAGGTGTGTTGCCTGTGCTGGCCCTTTCGCGGGCACGCCCGCTCCCACAGGATCTTCACAGTAATCAAGACTTGCACAGTACCTGTGGGAGCGGGCGTGCCCGCGAATGGGCCAGCACAGGCAGTCGAGAAACTTGAGGGGATTCAACAATAACCACAGAAGACACCTGACTCACCATCGGCAAGCCCACTCTGACGGCCTACAGCCTGAGCGTCACGCCCTTCATCGAAACAGGCCGCCGGGGGAACCCCGCAGCGGCCTGGCGGCCGCCGCGGGGCGTGGCTCATTGCCCGGAGTGGTCGATCTTGATGGTTGGATCACCACCACTGACCAGCGAACTGACCGTGGTGTTCGACCAGTTCACACCTTCAAGCTTGATCGACACGTCAGCGCTGCTGGTGTCACCGCCGGGAGTGAACTTGCCCTGGGTGCTGACCTGCAAGGTCAACTCGCCATCGACCGTGGTGATCTTCAGGTAGCTGTCGATGGACGACAGCGATTCGCCCTGCAGCAGGGCACTCAGGTCCAGGCGGTCGCCTTCTTCAGCATTGAAGTTCCTGACCACGTCATGGCCGGTATCACCTGCCGTCCACACAAAGGACTCGGCGATGCCGCTGCTGCCGGTGACGGTGCTGTCCCCTGCCCCCACGAACAGGATGTGGTTCTCGCTGCCAAGCAGGGATGTGGAGGCGCTGTCCGATGTGTCGCTCGCCATCAGCGACATCGTGCTCATCGACGCCGACGAGGCTGCGTCACCATGGGATGTCACCACGAACGAGCTGCTTGCCGAATCACCATCGTGGTCGGTGCCGATGACATGGACCGTGAAGTTCAGGTCGCTGGCAGGTTTCTCCTCTACATAGGTCAGTTTGGTGAAGGTGGTGTCAAGCGTACTCTTGCTCGGTGCAGCCAGGGTAATCGTGTCGAAGGCGTGCCCGGCAAGGCCCGCGAAGTCACTGGCCAGAATCTTTATGGCCTCGGAGCCAGAGGTGATGGTGTACGTCTTCGTTGCTTCATGCACAACACCATTGGCGTCCTTGTAGGAGGCGATGATATTGACGTCACCGCTGACCTGAAGCCGCGCAATGCCTAGCGTGACCTCTTTCATCGAGACGGCGTGCTGCTGGGCATCGGTGAACGCCACGGAGAACTTTTCGTTGGCAGAGAAGTGGTTGTTACCTACCCCCAGCCCATTGCCGACGTTGATCGTCGGCTTCCCTGTAGCACTGGCCAAGGCTTCAAAGGTGGCCGTTATGCCACTGGTGAAAGTGACAGGCAGGGTTGAGGTATTCCCGGACTTCAAACTTTCCAGGTTGAACGTATCTCGGCTACCTTCACGCATGCTGTTCTGGGTGACGGTGTAGTGCCCATCCGCTCCCAAGGCAAGCGTGAACACCTTCGTGGTACCGTCGAAAACTTCCACCGTGGTACCGCTTGCATCCGTTGCCTTGCTGCTCCAGCCCGAAGGCAGGCCAACGATGGTGCCGAACTTCAGCGTGCCCACGCCATCACCGCCCGCCAGGAAGTGCGTGTCGCCAACCGCCGTGTACCCGACAGTGTTCCACATGCCGGCATTGTCACTGGTGGCGAAGGTCGGGCTGTCGTCTTCGACGCTGATCGTCAGCGTGCCGGTCGATGAGGTGCTGCCGTCGGAAACGCTGACACCAACGTTGAGGGACAGTACATCCTCGGCCGCCTGGTTCGGATGGTCGAGCGGCCCCTTCAGTTCCACGGTGTAGTTGCCGGCGTTGTCGATCCTGATTTCGATCACGTCCTTGCCACCGGCCGTGCCGGTCAGGGTCTTGCCGCCATTGGACAACGCCCATTGCACACTCTGGCCAGAGGACGTCAGCGCTGTCGATGGTGCTGCCAGGCTGACCGAGAGGTTGGCCGACGGCGTATCGATATCGCTGACCGTCAGCTTGCCAGCGTACAACTTGCTGTCGCTTTGGTCGGCTGGTGAACCGACGGTGTCTTTGTTCCCGCCGATCAGCCCCTCCTCGGACACCAGCGCGGCACCCGAAGTGATGGTTGGCGTGGCATTGGTCATGCCCACCGCAACGCTGGCGCCCGGGACCAGGTTCTCGAACACCTTGCTACCCGTACCATTCTGCGTGATCTGGTCGATGCCCACGGACACGCTGCCACCACCCACGAAGACACCGTCGGGAATGGCACCTTTCACCGTGCCGGTGGTGCCGCCCGCCGCCACCATGATGGTCAGGCCATTGTCCAGCTTGATGGTCAGGCCGCCATGGTTGCTTGCGCTCATGCCAGCCGGCGCTTCCAGATTGACCGTGTAGGTCACCTCCTGGCCCTTGGCTGCCGGGTTGGGCGAAGCGCTCAGCACGACCGTCACGGTGTTGATGGTATCGGTGACCGTGACGGTCGTGGTGGCACTGGTGTTCAGGTTCTCGAAGTTATGGCTACCAGCATCAATCACGCTGACGGTCTGGGTTTCGCCGTCACGGAATACGTCATCGCTCTGCGCCACGAACGGTACGGTGGTCGCGGTGGTGGCGTCCTTGGCGAAGGTCAGGGTCTGGCCGTTGCTCAGGGTAACGGTGAACGCTTGGCCTGCCGGGTGGCTCAGGGTACCGGTGATGGTTGTGGTGTTGCCTTCCTGCACGGTATTACCGGTGAGGGTCAGCGTCACTTCATCGCCGCCATTCGGCGTGCCCGGGGTGCCAGGGTTACCTGGGGTGCCCGGTTCGTCGGTGATCTGCAGGGTCACCGGGTCGCCTTTGACCAGGTTTTCAAAGACCTGTTTGCCGGTGCCTTGCTCGGTGATGCCATTGATGGCGATGCTCGGAGCACTGCTGCCGACATAGACGTCATCCGCCAGGTTAGCGGTTTGCGAAGCGCTGACCTGGCCCGCAGGGATGTTGATCACCTCGCCGTTGCTCAGCGCGATGGACAGACCACCGTGCTGACTCAGGTCGGCACCGGCAGGACCGGTCAGGGTAATGGTGTAAGTCACCGCCTGGCCTTCGACGGCCGGGTTCGGCGAGATGCTCAGCTCGGCCTTCACGGTGTCGACGGTATCGCTCACGGTGACGGTCGTGGTCGCGCTGGTGTTCAGGTTTTCGAAGTTGTGGTTGCCCGCATTCGTCACGCTGATGGTCTGGGTTTCGCCGTCACGGAATACGTCATCGCTCTGCGCCACGAACGGATTGGTAGTCGCGGTAAGCGCGCCCTCGGCAAAGGTCAGGGTCTGGCCGTTGCTCAGGGTGACGGTGAAGGCCTGGCCTGCCGGGTGGCTCAGGGTACCGGTGATGGTTGTGGTGTTGCCTTCCTGCACGGCATTGCCGGTGAGGGTCAGCGTCACTTCATCGCCGCCATTCGGCGTGCCTGGAGTGCCAGGGTTGCCTGGGGTACCCGGTTCGTCGGTGATCTGCAGGGTCACCGGGTCGCCTTTGACCAGGTTCTCAAAGACCTGTTTGCCAGTGCCTTGCTCGGTGATTCCGTTGATGGCGATGCTTGGGGCACTGCTGCCGACATAGACGTTGTCCGCCAGAACACCCGACTGCGAGCCACTGATCTGCCCAGCTGCGATGTGAACCACCTTACCGTTGCTCAGCGCGATATCCAGACCGCCATGCTGGGTCAGGTCGGCACCGGCAGGACCGGTCAGGGTGATGGTGTAGGTCACCGCCTGGCCTTCCACTGCCGGGTTCGGCGAAATGCTCAGCTCGGCCTTCACGGTGTCGACGGTATCGCTCACGGTGACGGTCGTGGTGGCACTGGTGTTCAGGTTCTCGAAGTTATGGCTACCGGCATCGATCACGCTGACAGTCTGGGTTTCACCGTCACGGTACACGTCATCGCTCTGCGCCACGAACGGTGCAGTGGTCGCGGTGGTGGCGTCCTTGGCGAAGGTCAGGGTCTGGCCGTTGCTCAGGGTGACGGTGAACGCTTGGCCTGCCGGGTGGCTCAGGGTGCCGGTGATAGTCGTGGTGTGGCCTTCCTGCACGGCATTGCCGGTGAGGGTCAGCGTCACTTCATCGCCACCATTCGGCGTGCCTGGAGTGCCAGGGTTGCCTGGAGTACCCGGTTCGTCGGTGATCTGCAGGGTCACCGGATCACCTTTGACCAGGTTCTCAAAGACCTGTTTGCCGGTGCCTTGCTCGGTGATCCCAGAGATGGCGATGCTTGGAGCACTGCTGCCGACATAGACGTTGTCCGCCAGGACGCCCGACTGCGAGCTACTGATCTGGCCCGCAGGGATGTTGATCACCTCGCCGTTGCTCAGTGTGATGGACAGGCCCCCGTGCTGACTCAGATCGGCACCGACCGGGCCGGTCAGGGTGATGGTGTAGGTCACCGCCTGGCCTTCCACTGCCGGGTTCGGCGAAATGCTCAGCTCGGCCTTCACGGTGTCGACGGTATCGCTCACCGTAACGGTCGTGGTCGCGCTGGTGTTCAGGTTTTCGAAATTGTGGTTGCCCGCATTCGTCACGCTGATTGTCTGGGTTTCGCCATCACGGAATACGTCATCGCTCTGCGCCACGAACGGCGCGGTGGTTGCGGTGGTGGCGTCCTTGGCGAAGCTCAGGGTTTGGCCGTTGCTCAGGGTGACAGTGAAGGCTTGGCCTGCCGGGTGACTCAGGGTACCGGTGATGGTCGTGGTGTTGCCTTCCTGCACGGCATTGCCGGTGAGGGTCAGCGTCACTTCATCGCCGCCATTCGGCGTGCCTGGGGTGCCAGGGTTGCCTGGCGTGCCCGGTTCGTCGGTGATCTGCAGGGTCACCGGGTCGCCTTTGACCAGGTTCTCAAAGACCTGTTTGCCGGTGCCTTGCTCGGTGATCCCGTTGATGGCGATGCTCGGAGCACTGCTGCCGACATAGACGTCATCCGCCAGGTTAGCGGTTTGCGACGCGCTGACCTGGCCCGCAGGGATGTTGATCACCTCGCCGTTGCTCAGCGCGATGGACAGACCTCCGTGCTGACTCAGGTCGGCACCGGCAGGACCGGTCAGGGTGATGGTGTAAGTCACCGCCTGGCCTTCCACCGCCGGGTTCGGCGAGATGCTCAGCTCGGCCTTCACGGTGTCGACGGTATCGCTCACGGTGACTGTCGTGGTCGCGCTGGTGTTCAGGTTTTCGAAGTTGTGGTTGCCCGCATTTGTCACGCTGACGGTCTGGGTTTCGCCGTCACGGTACACATCATCGCTCTGGGCCACGAACGGTGCAGTGGTCGCGGTGGTGGCGTCCTTAGCGAAGGTCAGGGTCTGGCCGTTGCTCAGGGTGACGGTAAAGGTCTGGCCTGCGGGATGACTCAGGGTGCCGGTGATGGTTGTGGTGTTGCCTTCCTGCACGGCATTGCCGGTGAGGGTCAGCGTCACTTCATCGCCGCCATTCGGCGTGCCCGGCGTGCCAGGGTTGCCTGGGGTACCCGGTTCGTCGGTGATCTGCAGGGTGACCGGGTCGCCTTTGACCAGGTTTTCAAAGACCTGTTTGCCGGTGCCTTGCTCGGTGATCCCGTTGATGGCGATGCTCGGAGCACTGCTGCCGACATAGACGTCATCCGCCAGGTTAGCGGTTTGCGACGCGCTGACCTGGCCCGCAGGGATGTTGATCACCTCGCCGTTGCTCAGCGCGATGGACAGACCTCCGTGCTGACTCAGGTCGGCACCGGCAGGACCGGTCAG
>NZ_NEIR01000030.1:0-15270 GCF_002112825.1 Pseudomonas sp. B5(2017) | reverse complement strand
CGCTCCGGGGTCCCCTCGCTACGGGCCTGCTCCCGGGAGTACGCGCTGCAGGCCCCATCCATGGGGCCTCAGCGCTTGACGGGCATCCATGCCCGTCACCTCCCTCCGCAGTCCCTTCGCTCGGCCTCCTGAAGTCGCAATCGGCGGCGCCTGAACTATCGCGCGCTTAGAAGCAAAAGCCGAAGCAAGAGCAAGAGCAAGAGCAGCCAAGTTATGGCTGGGAGGCAATGGCCTTTTCGATGGCTGCCCGGAACGCTGGATCATCCGGCTTGGTCAGGCTGGAAAAGTTACCAATCACTTTGCCCTTGCGGTCTACCACGTACTTGTAGAAGTTCCACTTCGGCGCACTGCTCTGGCTGGCCAGTTCCGCGAACAGCGGTATCGCATCCGCGCCCCGAACCGCCTGCGTCTTGGTCATGGTAAAGGTGACGCCATAGTTGGCATAACAAACCTTGGCTGTCTTCTCGCTGTCGGCGTCCTCCTGCTTGAAGTCATTGGAAGGCACACCAAGCATTTCCAGGCCTTGCTCGTGATATTCCTTATATGTCGCCTCAAGCCCCTCGAACTGCGGCGCAAAACCGCAGTAACTGGCCGTGTTGACCACCACCAGCGGCTTGCCGGCAAAGCGCTGGCACAGGTCCACCTGCCCCTTGCCCCGCAACTCTGGCAGGCTACCCTGCAACAACGCCGGGCAATCGGCAGCCCAGCTCGATGCGCCGGCAAGCAGGGCCAGCACCGGCACCATCAACCAATGTGCACGCATGACTCGTTTCTCCCGCAAGACAATCCCTGAACTTGCAGGGTAGCGCCTAACAAACACTCATGCCCAGCTGCATCAGCGCCATCCCGCCCTTGTGCCAGCCCCACCACACCAGCGCCAGCAGCAACAGGGCGGCGACGGCCAGTAGCCCTCGAGCCAGGTAGCGGCTCATGCGGCCTGGGCCTGCAGGCGGGCGACCGGGCGTTCGCGCACGGGCCAGTTGAGGGCGGCAGCCAGCAGACTGAGCAGGATGGAAATCTGCCAGACCAGGTCGTAGCTGCCGGTGCGGTCATACACTACCCCGCCCAACCAGCCGCCCAGGAATGCGCCCAGCTGGTGGAACAGGAAGACGATACCGCCAAGCATGGACAGGTTGCGCACGCCGAACACGGTGGCCACCGTGCCGTTGGTCAGTGGCACCGTGGACAACCACAGCAGCCCCATGGCGATGCCGAACAGGTAAGCGCTGACTTCAGTCACCGGCGCCCAGAGGAACAGCACGATCACTACCGCACGCAGCAGGTACAGCCCGGTCAGCAGGCGCGGCTTGGACATGCGCCCGCCCAGCCAGCCCGCGGTGAAGGTACCGACGATATTGAACAGGCCTACCAGCGCCAGCACCGTTGTGCCGGTGGTCGCGGCCAGGTGCTGGTCGACCAGGTAGGCCGGCAGGTGCACGCCAATGAACACCACCTGGAAACCACAAACGAAAAAGCCCAGCGCCAACAACCAGAAGCCGGAGTGCGAGCACGCCTCGCGCAGGGCCTGGCCCAGGGTCTGTTCGGCACCATGGGTGGGCAGCGGCCGGTCGCGCAGCAGGCCGACGAAGGGCACGATCAGCGCCACCATCAGGCCCAGCACCAGCAACGCTGCGGACCAGCCCAGCCACTGGATCAGGCCGAGGGTGCCCGGCAACATGGCGAACTGGCCGAAAGAACCGGCAGCGCTGGCAATGCCCATGGCCATGCTGCGCTTCTCCACCGGCACGGCACGCCCGACCACGCCGAGGATGACCGAGAACGAGGTGCCGGACAGGCCGATGCCGATCAGCAAGCCGGCACTCAGCGACAACGACCAGGCCGAGTCGGCCATGCCCATCAGCACCAACCCGGCAGCGTAGAGAATACCACCAATGATCACCACCCGCGCCGCGCCCATGCGGTCGGCCAGGGCGCCGGCGAACGGTTGCGCCAGCCCCCAGATCAGGTTCTGCAAGGCAATGGCGAAGGCGAACACCTCACGCCCCCAGCCGAAGTCCGCGCTCATCGGCGCCAGGAACAGGCCGAAGCCGTGCCGCACACCCAGGGATAGCGCCAGGATCAGCGCTGCCCCCACCAATACCCACCCGCTGGTTCGCCACACCGAAGTCATTGTCGTTATCTCCAGCACATCGCAAGGTTTTACGGGTATATACCCGCTTATAGTCGTATCAAATCAAGCCAGTTGGTTCAGCAAACGCACCAGTTCATCCCGCTGCCCTGCCCCCAGCCGCTCCACCAGTTCGGCCTGAGCCTGTTCCCAGGCTGGATGGGCAGCGTGCAGCAGCTGGGTACCGGCCTCGGTCAGCAGCACCACGCGGTTGCGCTGATCGTCACCATCGGCCAAGGCCACCAGCCCTTCAGCCTCCAGCACCCGCAGGTTGCGGCCCAAGGTACTGCGCTCCAGGCCCATGGCCTCCGCCAGGGTGGTGATACTGGGGCGATCGAGCCGCTGCAGATGACGCAACAGGGAAAACTGGGCGACATTGACCCCGAAGCCGGCAAGGGCCTCGTCGTAATGCCGGCTCACCCCACGGGCGGCACGACGCAGATGGGTGCAGATGCATTCACTGGTCAACATGGATACGTGTATATACCCGCGTCATGTGTGTTGCAAGAGATTTCACGATTACCGACGCCCCTCAGCCCTGATGCCTGTCAGATAGCGTTAACGGGACTCTGTGGGAGCGGGCGTGCCCGCGAACACCGGCGAAGCCGGTGCCATACACCACGTCGCCTGCTTCGCGGGCATGCCCGCTCCCACAGAGCCCTGCTAAATCAATGATTTATGTGTTGTTCTGTGGGAGCTGGCTTGCCGGCGATGGGCCGCAAAGCGGCCCCCAATTACTTAACCAGGTTCAAGCGCCAGCGAATCGGCTCGAACTCTACTGTAGCCTTGCGCGCCAGCGGGTCTGGAGCGCCCTGCTCGATTGCCTGCCAATAGCGCCACGGCACCTTGGCCGAGCCCAGTTCGTAGTCCATGCCGTCCCAGTTATCTTCACGGAAGCTGTAGAAGGCCCAGTGCAACCGGTGGCGATCCAGCACGCTGAGCACGTCTTCCAGGTATTGCCGGCAGCCCGGCAGCCTGCGCATGCAGCCGAACTCGCCCACCACCAACCGCGAGCGGGGCACGTTCATGGCCGCGGCCCAGTCCAGCGGCTGGCGCAGGTATTGCGCCACACGCTGGCCATCCCACTGCTGCGTCTGCCCCGCGAATGGTGCCGGGCCGGGATAGGCGATGGGTTGCTTGCGCGTCATGTTCGGTGCACTGGTCACCAGATAGGGCTCGTACATGTGCACGCTGTACAGCACTCGCGGGTCTTCCAGAGGTGCCGGCCAGTAACCGAAGGCGTCAGCGGCGGCGAACCAGCCGGCATCGAGCATGACCGGCGTGTCCGCGTCCTCCTCGCGAATGGCCGCTATCAACTGCCGATACAGGGCCGGCAGATCACGCGCACTGCCCTGCTGCCGTGCATACCACTGCTGCATTTGCCCAGGGTCGGCATGCTCGGCCAGGCCACCTTGCTTCTCCGGGGCGGGCTCGTTGACCAGGTTGTAGGCGGCGATGGCCGGGTGACCTTTCAGCTCCCGCGCCAGATCCCGCCAGAAGGCCGCAGCCTGCAACCAGTAGCGTTTGTCCTGCCAGAGGCGGTCGTCGAACTGGCCCTGGTTGTTCTGCGACCAGCGCATGCCGGGTAGCGAGAGCGGTGCGATGACCACCTTGAGGCCGGCCTTATGGGCGCGGTCGAGGGTGGCTCGCAGCGTGGCCAGGTCGGCCGCAGGCAGGCCTTGGTAGGCATCGGCATCGCCGAGGAGGAAGTCGCGTTCCGCCGACTGCCATTTGTCGTAGGACAGCCGCACCCAGGTCGCGCCATAACCGCTCAAGGCGTCGAAGTAGGCTTGATCAGGCGGCAGCCGGTTGAAGCTGTTGCCACCGTGGCGGGGGATGTTCCAGAAAACCATGAGATCGGCTGCCATGGCAGCAGGCCCCATGGCCAACAAAAACGCAGCGAGAATGACATGACGCATGGTGCCGACACTCCTCGACAGTTTGCGGGAGGGGCAAGCATACGCCAGTGAAAAGATGCCGGTTCTTGCTGAGTTTTTTCAGGAATTTACCAACACGTTAGGCTCAGAAACGCCCTACAGAAACATCCTGCTTGCGCGGTCACTTGTAGGAGCGGCCTTGTGTCGCGAAAGGGCTGCAAAGCAGCCCCGGCAATTTATGCACTAACGCTGAAATCGTGGGGGCTGCTTTGCAGCCCTTTCGCGACACAAGGCCGCTCCTACAGGGTCCAGAGCAAAGCTCAGAGGCCCAACGCCAACCCCAGCACCACGGCCAGTTCGAGCAACTCGAGCATTGCACCAGCGGTATCGCCGGTAGTCCCGCCCAGGCGCCGGCACATCAGTTGTCGCAACCAGGCAAACACCGCCAACGCCAGTACCACGACCCACCCGCCCAGGACCAGGCAAAAAAGCACACAGCCCAGCAGCACCCAGCCGGCCGCATGCCGGGGCAGGTGCTCGGCCAGCGCTTGCCCCAAACCACCCTGCCGTACATAAGGCGTACTCAGGAACAATCCGAGCATCGCCGCCCGCCCGATCAACGGTGCCAGTAGCAACTGCACGCCAATGCCCTGCTCGACCAGCACCCACAACGCGCAGAACTTCAACAACAGCACCAGCACCAGGGTGACCACGGCAATCGGCCCGCTACGCGGGTCTTTCATGATCAGCAGGGTGCGTTCGCGGTCACCGAAACCACCCAGCCAAGCGTCGGCGCTGTCCGCCAGGCCATCCAGGTGCAAGGCGCCACTGAGCAACACCCACAACGTCAGCAGCAGGGCCGCGTGCAACGGCGCCGGTGTACCCTCCAGCAAGTGGCTGGCCAGCCACAGCAACAGGCCGAACAGCAACCCGACCAGCGGGTAGCAGAGCAGCGAGCGCCCCACCTCGCGCGGCGCCGGCATGCCCGGCAGACTCACCGGCAGGCTGCTGAGAAACTGCAAGGCAATCCACAACGGCAACATTTCAGCGCCCCTCGACCAACTGGCCGTCGTCACCCGGCACCAATCGCATCAGCGCAGCGTGGCCGACTTCGACCTGCAGCAACTGCGCCCTCGGCAAACCACGGGCACGGGCCAGCAGCAACCGCATCACGCCGCCATGGGTGACCAGCAGCACACGCTTGCCAGCATGCTGATGGCTCAGGCGCTCGACAGCCGCCAGCACACGCTCGGCGAACGCCTCGACCGGCTCGCCATTGGGCGGTGTAAAAGCGTAAGGGTCCGCCCAGAAGCGCCCCAGCGCGTCCGCCTGGTCTTCCATGATCTGCGCCGCACTACGGCCTTCCCAGTCGCCAAAATGCAGTTCCTGCAACGCCGCTTCACGCTGTACCGGCAGGTTCAGCCGCTCGCCCAGTTCCTCGGCAAAACGCGCGCAGCGCTGCAGCGGCGAACTGACCAGCACCTCCCACGGGCCGGCTTCGGCCACGGCGTGACGCATCTGCGCCCAGCCCTTGTCGGTCAAGGCATCATCAAGGCTGCCACGCAGGCCTCCCTGTTCCGTTTCGCCATGGCGCAGCAGGTCAAGGATCATGCGGGCGGTCCGCCACAGCAGCCTCGGCGAAGGTCGCCATCTGCCCGTGCAGCGCACAGGCCAGGCGCAACAGCGGTACGGCCAGGGCAGCCCCACTGCCCTCGCCCAGGCGCAGGCCCAGGGCCAGCAACGGCTCGGCCTGCAACGCGTCGAGCAAGGCTTTGTGCCCAGGCTCTGCGCCTTGGTGGGCGAACAGCAACCAGGCCCGGCACTGCGGGTTGAGGCGCACCGCCAGCAGCGCGGCGACACTGCAGATGAAGCCGTCCACCAGCACCGCGATACCCGCCTGCGCACAGCCGATGTAGGCACCGGCCAGGGCCGCGATCTCGAAACCACCGACACAACCCAGTGCCTGCAATGGATCGTTGGCGCTCAGGCCATGCAGGCTCAGCGCCCGTTCGATGACCTCGGCCTTGTGCCGCACCCCGGCGTGGTCCAGGCCGGTACCCGGGCCACTCAACTCAGCCGGCGGGCAGCCCAGCAGGACGCTGGCCAAGGCAGCGGCAGCCGTGGTGTTGCCAATACCCATCTCGCCACCGATGAACAGCTGCGCGCCCTGTTCGGCGGCGCGCAGGGCACTATCGCGGCCAGCCTGCAGGGCGGCCTGCAGCTGGCCCTCGGTCATCGCTGGCTGGCGGGCGAAGTTGGCGGTACCGGCGCCCAGGCGCAGATGGCGCACGCCAGGCAGTTCCAGGTGCGGGTCGATGGTGCCCAGGTCGACCACTTCCAGGCTTGCCTGCAGCTGGCGCGCCAGCACGCTGATTGCCGCGCCACCACCGACGAAGTTGCGCAGCATCTGCCCGGTCACCGCTTGCGGGTAGGCCGAGATGCCTTCCTCGACCACGCCGTGGTCACCGGCAAAAATGCTGATTGCGGCGTGATCCAAGGTCGGCCGTTCACACCCCTGCAGGCCGGCCAGCTGAATGGCCAATCCTTCCAGTTGGCCGAGCGAACCGGCAGGTTTGGTCAGCTGCTGCTGACGGGCGCGGGCCTGGTCCATGGCGGCGTTGTCGAGGGGTTGGCAGGCGTCACGCCACCAGGCTTGGGTCATAGTGCAGGTCCTTTGAGCATTAGGGGCAGGCCGGCCACGGTCAGCACCACGCGCTGACAGCGTTCGGCCACGGCCTGGTGCAGCCAGCCGGCCAGGTCGACATAGCGTCGGGTCAGCTCGCCCATGGGCACGACGCCCAGGCCGGTTTCGTTACTGACCAGGATGACCGTGCCCGGCAACTTTTCCAGGCAGGCCAGCAGCGCATCACGCTCCTCGGCCAGGCGCTGGTCGTCTTCGAGCATCAGCAGGTTGGTCAACCACAGGGTCAGGCAATCCACCAGCAGGCAGCGCCCTTCGGCCGCTTCGGCGCGCAGTACCGCGGCCAGGGCCAGGGGCTCTTCGATCAACCCCCAGTCATCGGGGCGACGCTGGCGGTGCAGCAGCACGCGTTGGTTCATTTCACCATCCAGCGGCTGGCTGGTGGCGATATAGGTCACCGGCAGGCCACTGGCGCTGGCCAGCTGTTCGGCCAGGCGGCTCTTGCCCGAACGGGCGCCGCCGAGGATCAGGTTGAGCATGTCAGGCCACCCCACAGAGCTCGCGCAGGCGCGCGGTGTCCAGGTGCTTTTCCACCAGGTCGGCCAGGCGCTCGATATCGCGTTCGCGCAGGGCCTGGTAATCGACGGCCTGCACATCATCCAGCCCAGCCCAGCGCAGCAGCGCCGCGCACGACTGGCTGCCTTCGAAAAGGCCGTGCAGGTAGGTGGCAAGTATCTGGCCATCAGCGCTGACAGCACCATCGCAACGGCCATCGGCAAGTTGCACGGCTGGCTGCTCCAGGGCAGGCCCCGTGGTGACGCCGGCATGAATTTCATAACCGGCAACCGGGACTGCTTCCAGGTTCAGCGTGCCGGCAACGTTGCGCAGTTGCTTCTCGGCTTCGAGCACCGTGGCGTAATCGAGCAGGCCAAGCCCCGGGCTGGAGCCGGCGGCACCTTCGAGACCAAGCGGGTCATGCACTTCGCGGCCCAGCATCTGCAGGCCACCGCAGATCCCGATCAGCTTGCCGCCATAGCGCAGGTGCCGGTCGATGGCCTTGTCCCAACCGCGCTCACGCAATTGCGCCAGGTCGCCGCGCACACTCTTGGAACCCGGCAGGATGATCAGGTCGGCAGCCGGGATCGGCTGGCCCGGGCCGATGAACTGCAGGTCCACCTGGGGGTGCAGGCGCAGTGGGTCGAAGTCTGTGTGGTTACTGATACGCGGCAGCACCGGGACGATCACCTTGAGCACGCGCTCGGTCTTCGTCCCCTGGCGCATATCGATGCCGTCTTCGGCTTCCAGATGCAGATCGGTGACATACGGCAGCACGCCCAGTACCGGCTTGCCAGTGCGTTGCTCCAGCCAGTCCAGCCCCGGCTGCAGCAAGGCGATGTCGCCGCGGAAGCGGTTGATGACAAAGCCCTTTACCCGCGCCTGCTCACTGGGCGACAGCAGTTCCAGGGTGCCGACCAGATGGGCGAACACACCACCACGATTGATGTCGGCAACCAGGATCACCGGGCAGTCCACCGCTTCGGCAAAGCCCATGTTGGCAATGTCACCGGCACGCAGGTTGATCTCCGCTGGCGAGCCCGCACCTTCGACCATGACCACCGGCCAGGCAGCACTCAGGCGCTGGTGCGAAGCCAGCACCGCCTGCATGGCGATAGCCTTGTAGTCGTGGTAGGCCACCGCGTTCATGCTGGTGACGGCACGGCCATGGATGATCACCTGGGCGCCGGTGTCGCTGTTGGGCTTGAGCAGCACCGGGTTCATGTCGGTATGCGGCTGCAGCCGGCAGGCCTGGGCCTGCACCGCCTGGGCCCGGCCGATTTCACCGCCGTCGGCGGTCACCGCGCTGTTCAGCGCCATGTTCTGTGGCTTGAACGGCACCACGCCGACGCCCTGGCGCAACAGCCAGCGGCACAGTGCGGTCACCAGCGTGCTCTTGCCGGCGTCGGAGGTGGTGCCTTGCACCATGAGGGTGGTCATGCCGTTTCCTTCTGATAGGCCGCCAGGGCCTGGGCCAGGCGCTGTTCGTCCGCCGCATGGGCAGGCAGCCCAAGGCGAACCGCCGGCGGGTGCTCGAACAGCCGCACCAGGATGCCGCGGCAGGCAAGAAAGTCATGCAGTTGCGCAGCGTGCTCGCTGCGTACGTACTGGAACAGGTCGCAACCACCGCTGGGCGCCAGGCCGGCGCTGCGCAACAGCATAGCCAGCCGCTGGCTGGCGGCAGCGCAGCGTTCGACCTGCACACGCTGGGCGGCGTGGTCGGCCAGGCTGGCCTGGGCCAACACCCGGGTCGGGCCATTGACGGTCCACGGCCCAAGCAACTCGGCCAGGCGCAGCAGCAGGCTGCGCTCGGCGGCAACGAACCCCAGGCGCACGCCGGCCAGGCCGAAGAACTTGCCGAACGAGCGCAGCACGATCAGCCCCGGGCGCTCGGCACAATCGACCACGCTTTGCGCCGGGGTGTTGTCCATGAACGCTTCATCGACCAGCAGCCAACCACCGCGGGCAGCCAGGCGCGCATGCCAATCCAGCAGGCGTTCACGCGGCACCCGGCGGCCGGTGGGGTTGTTGGGGTTGACCAGCACCAGTACGTCAAGGCTGTCGAGCGTCGCCTCGACCTGCGCTTCGTCCAGCTCCAGCAACTGGTGCCCCGCCCGTTGCCAGGCGTATGGGTGCTCGGCATAGCAAGGCGTCAACACCCCTACCTGGCCGGCTGCGCGCAACAGCGGCAAGGCCTGGATCGCGGCCTGGGAACCGGCCACCGCCAGCAATTGGCGTGCGCCGTAATACGCACGCGCGGCGTCCTCCAGGCCATCCTCGGTCTCCGGCAGGCGAGCCCAGGCCTCCACGGGAATCGGTGGAATCGGGAAAGGCCATGGCGCAATGCCGCTGGACAGGTCGAGCCACTGCTCGCGGGCGATGCCGTATTGCCGTACCGCCCGCAGCAGGCGGCCTCCGTGTTCAAGCATTGATATAGGCCCCCAGGCAGATCACCAGCAGCCACAGCCATACGCCGCGCTGCACCAGGCCCCAGCCGCGCTCGATGGCGTCGGCGTCGGCCATTGGCCCGTCACCCAGGCGTGGCCGCTCATGCAGCTCGCCGTGGTACACCGCCGGGCCACCGAGTTCCACACCTAACGCACCAGCACCGGCGGCCATCACCGGCCCGGCATTGGGGCTGTCCCACAGCGGGCCCTGCTTGCGCCAGCAGGCCAGGGCCAGGCGGGTCTTGCCCAGCAGCGCGTAGGTCAACGCCACCAGCCTGGCGGGAATATAGTTGAGCACATCGTCGACGCGCGCCGCGCACCAGCCGAAGCGTTCGAAGCGCTCGTTGCGGTAGCCCCACATCGCGTCCAGGGTGTTGCTCAGGCGGTACAGCACCACGCCCGGCGCGCCGGCGACCACGAACCAGAACAGCGCGGCGAATACCGCATCGCTGCCATTCTCCAGTACCGATTCGGTGGCCGCCCGGGCAACCGCAGGTTCGTCCAGTTCACGGGTTTCGCGGCTGACCAGGTAGCCCACACGGCGCCGCGCTTCTTGCAGGTCACCCTGGCGCAAGGCACTGGCCACCGGCAACACGTGTTCGCCCAGGCTGCGCAGCCCGACGGCGCAGTACAGCGCCAGCACGTCGACCAGCCAGCCGATGTACGGCAGCCAGGAGAGGATCAGTGCCACCAGGGTAAGCGGCACCACGGCCAGGAACCATGCGCTCACCCCGTGGCTGCGCCAGCCGCGCCCACCGGCATTCAGGCGGCGCTCGAGGTTACTGGCCATGTTGCCGAAGGCTACCAGCGGATGGCGCCGCTGCGGTTCGCCCAGCAAGGCATCCAGGGCCACCCCGGCCACAGTCAGCAAGGCGACGCTCATTGGCGCTCTCCCCATTGATTCTCAAAGAGCATTTCACTCAAGGGCCGTTCCTCGGCCCAGTTTTCCAGCACCAGCATCGGTGCCGGGTAGAACTCGGTTACCGGCCCCAGGCACAGCACCGCGACCGGCTTGGCCCCGGCCGGCATGCCCAGCAGCGCCGCCAGCGCCTGCGGGTCGAACAGCGACACCCAGCCCATGCCCAGGCCTTCGCCACGGGCTGCCAGCCACAGGTTCTGGATGGCGCAGGCCAGCGAGGCCAGGTCCATTTCCGGCAGGGTGCGACGGCCGAAGATATGCGGCTCGCGGTTGTCCATCAGGGCGGCCACCAGCAACTCGGCGCAGTCATTGATGCCCTCCACCTTCAGTTTCATGAAGGCGTCGGAGCGTTCGCCCAACGCTTCGGCGGTACGCACCCGCTCTGCTTCCACCAAGGCCTGGATGCGCGCACGCAGGTCGCGCTGGGTGATGCGGATGAAACGCCAGGGCTGCATCAGCCCGACGCTTGGCGCCTGGTGCGCGGCAGCCAACAGGCGGCCCAGCAGTTCCGGGGCTACCTCGCCGCCGGCGAAATGGCGCATGTCACGGCGTTCGCCGATGGCCCGGTAGATCGCGGCGCGCTCGGCGTCGCTGTAGGCGTGTTCGCTCATGGTCGCAACAGCGCCGCCGCCGCATCCGGGTTGGAGGGGAAGTAGAAGTGCACGTAGGAAGCCGTCAGCCGACCCAGGCGGTACACCGCTTCGTTGCCACGCCCGCCATTGGGGCTCAGGCCACGTGCGATCGGCTCCAGTGCGGTACTGGTCAGCGAATGGTGATAGGTGTGCCCGCGCAGGGTGCCTTCCGGCAGTTCCACCGCCTGCAAGGCCAAGGCAGCCAGGCGCTTCTGCATTGTCGCTTCGCCCGGCAGCAGGCCGAGCAGCTCGGCACGCTCGCCGGCCACGTCGGTCAGGGCATCGAGCAGATACAGCATGCCGCCGCACTCGGCCAGCAACGGTTTGCCCTGGGCGTGATGGGCGCGTATCGCCTCGTTCATCGGCGCATTGCCGGCCAGGGCGTGGTGGTGCAGTTCGGGATAACCGCCCGGCAGGTACAGGCTGTCTACTGCCGGCAGTTCGCGGTCATGCAGCGGCGAGAAGAACTCCAGCTGTGCGCCCAGGTTGCGCAGCAGGTCGAGGTTGGCGCCATAGGTGAAGGCGAAGGCCTCGTCTCGCGCCACGCCAATGCGTACACCGGCCAACGAGGCAGCACTGGTTTGCGGCTCGGGTTCGGCAAAGGTCACTGGCGGCGGCAAGGCCGCATCGCAACTGGCGCCAAGCGCCTCGGCAGCGGCATCCAGGCGCGCGTCCAGGTCGTTCAGCTCGCTGGCCTGGACCAGCCCAAGGTGGCGGCTGGGCAGCTCGATACCGCGCTCGCGGGACAAGCCGCCATACCAGCGCAGGCCCTCGGTCAGGCTACCTTCCAGCAGTTGCGCGTGGCGCAGGCTGCCGACCCGGTTGGCCAACACACCGGCAAACGGCAGGTCCGCCTGGTAGCGTGCCAGGCCCAGGGCCAGGGCGCCGAAGGTCTGGGCCATGGCCGTGCCGTCGATCACCGCCAGCACCGGCACGCCGAAGTGGCGCGCCAGATCGGCGCTGGACGGCGTGCCGTCGAACAGCCCCATCACCCCTTCGATCAGGATCAGGTCGGCCTCGCCGGCGGCTTCCCACAGCAGGCGGCGGCTTTCCTCGGCGCCGATCATCCACAGGTCGAGTTGGTACACCGGCGCGCCGCTGGCCCGCTCGAGGATCATCGGGTCGAGAAAGTCGGGCCCGCACTTGAACACCCGCACCTTGCGCCCAAGGTTGCGGTGCAGGCGGGCCAGGGCGGCGGTGACGGTGGTCTTGCCCTGGCCAGAGGCCGGTGCCGCGATCAGCACGGCGGGGCAATGGCGCGGCTGGCTCACAGTTCCACGCCCTTCTGTGCACGGATGCCGGCCTGGAAGGCGTGCTTGAGCATGCCCATCTCGGTCACGGTGTCGGCCAGTTCGATCATCTCGGGTTTCGCGGCACGGCCAGTGACGATCACATGCTGCATCGGTGGGCGGGCCTGGATGTCGGACAGCACCTGGTCAAGGTCGAGGTAGCCGTGCTTGAGGGCGATGTTCAGTTCATCGAGCACCACGAACTGCACGCTAGGGTCTTGCAGCAACTGGCGCGACACAGCCCAGGCCGCTTCGGCGGCGGCAATGTCGCGCTGGCGGTCCTGGGTTTCCCAGGTAAAGCCCTCGCCCATCACGTGGTAGCGCACCTGCTCGGGGAAGCGGCGGAAGAACAGCTCTTCGCCGGTGCTGTTGCGGCCCTTGATGAACTGCACCACACCGCACTGCATGCCATGGCCCAGGGCGCGCGCGAGCATACCGAAGGCCGAGCTGCTCTTGCCTTTGCCATTGCCGGTCAGCACCAGCAGCAGGCCGCATTCGTTGGGGGAATTGGCGATGCGTTCGTCGATGATCGCCTTCTTGCGCTGCATGCGCGCCAGGTGGCGTTCGTCGCGTTCGGTGGATTCGCTCATCAGGGTTCTCCGCTGGCTGGCGCCACGGCAACGCGCGGCGACAGGTAAAAGGCGGGCAGACGGAGAACGCGCAGGGGCCGTGGCCGTACGCCACGGTGCACCGCGCATCACCCTCCGTGATGCCGTTGGCAGTATCAGGCCGGTCTCCGGGCTTGTGAGCGGGCCTTGGCCCAGGCCTGCGCGCCTTCCCGGGTGCTGGCACCCAGTGGCCCTGCGCGGCCGCGACTCACCTACCGTTGCGGGGGCAGCGCCGGAATCGCGCCATGCTGGCACCCACCGGCTTCCCAGTTTCACCCTGCCCAGTCGGGGCTGGCAGGGCACCTGAAACACGCGCGAAGGTTAGAGGGTTGCACCGGGAGCGTCAATCGAAGTGGGCCGCTTTGCAGTCGAACAGGCACCGCCCGGGTAATGGCCAATTCACCTGGTTGTGCCACACTGAATACAGTGATATCACATAGCCATCACTTTCAGCTGAACGCGATCACAACGATAACAGGAGAGCGCAGCATGCGAGGCCAGATCATCAACAACCCGCGCCTGGAGTTTCTCGCCCCGGTGCTGGAGCGCTGGGGCGATTGCATCGACCGCTTCAACCAGTTTGCCGGCGATGCCGAAGCACCTTACTGGCATGGCGCCGCGGCCAATACCGGGCTGCTTGCCGCAGCGGCGTGGCAGGCCGAACTGGCGGCGCTGCAGCAGTTTGCCGGCAAGAAGCAGCGCGACGAAGGCGAACACGAAGGGCGCTGCGACCTGTCGATCAGTAGTGCCGATGAAGCGCTGTACCTCAGTGTCAGCCAGCGCTGGCCAAAAGTTGCCCGGCTGGACATGGCCGACGCCCTGCAGCAGACCGCTGCCCTCGCGCGCCAGGTGGCCTACCCCAGCCAGTTGAAAGCCGGGGCGCTGTTCATCAGCCCGTGGAAGGCTGGCCAGCATGCCAGCCCCGAGGAACTGCAGGACCTGGTCGACGATCTGCAGAAACATACCGCCTGTGCCATCGCCTGGTACTTCCCGTATGCCTATCGCAAGTTGCACAACGAGCTGGGGCAGTATTTCCCGGGGGTGGCGTTGTTGCTCAAGCAGGCTTGAAGCAACTTCGGCTCGGGGCGGGACCGGAACGCGTTAGCAAGCGCGACGTGGTTTCTGTGGGAGCGGGCGTGCCCGCGAAGAATCCAGCGCGGTGGCTGGCACCGGCTGCGCCGGTGTTCGCGGGCGCGCCCGCTCCCACAGAGCCCCTGCCAAACCTTTCAGTTATATGCGGCTCCATGAGAGCGCGGCCCGTGCCGCGAATGGCCTGCGCGCCTTTCAGGTCTCAACGCATCATGCCGAGTTCGGCATCATCCAGCAGCGCTTTGCCCAAGGCGCAAAGGTAGTGCGCGGCCCAGATCAGCTTTGGCTTGTCTTCCATCAGGCCGTCGATGGTCAGGTCCCGTGCATAGCCGATCAATTCCGAGGCTTGTTCGCGGGCGTTCTGGCAGGAGATACCGGGTTCGATGCGGAACAGGGGGTGGGTCTGGTTTTCACCTTGAAAGAATATGGTTTTGCCGACTGTGCATTTCGTGTCATCGGTGGTCATTTAAGGCTCCTGTCGTAGTGAAGCGACCACCGACCGCGGCTAAACAGTATGGTGGCAACTGTACGTGGGTTAGCCGACCGGGACGTCAGGCACCCGGCGCACCCGCAGGTGCCCCACGCACAGCCGCCATAAGGCGCCAATGCCGATTACTCGGTATTGCTCAGCTGCGGTGTCTGACGATTTCGGGCGGCTAACCCGGTCATTGAAGGTCAACGACATGCCGAGACTAGAGACCGCATTTGGCGCGCGCAACGGAGAATAGGTGTTAAGAGTATCTTTGGGAAACGGCCTACAAGAAAGGTGTTAAATCTGATTCTTGGTCTCGCCCCCACGCCACCTTTGCAACAGCAGCGGCGCATCTCACTGGCACATTGAGCCACCACCAGACCTGCTTGCTCTTGATCTTGATCTTGATCTTGATCTTGATCTTCGCGACTTCAGGAGGCCGAGCAGAGGTCTTGCGGAGGGAGGTGACGGGCATGGATGCCCGTCAAGCGCTGAGGCCCCATGGATGGGGCCTGCAGCGCGTACTCCCGGGAGCAAGACCGGCGCGAGGGAACCCCGTAGCGTAGCGGAGGGGCCGGATGATGGGAGCGCAGCGTTTTTTGGTTACTTTTTG